>NZ_CP177105.1:0-20137 GCF_046717785.1 Corynebacterium tardum
ATGACTCGAGTAATTTCCGTAATTCAGTCGAAGGGTGGTACGGGAAAGACCACACTTTCGGTAATGCTCGCAGAGGCAATTCGGAAGATGAGCTATACGGTCGCAGTCGCAGACGGCGACCCCCAGCAATCTGCCACCCGATGGGCAACCAAAGTGAAGGATTTTCCATTTCCTATCGAATCTGTCCGCAGCTCAAGTGATTTCTCTGGAGTTGTCAGAAGGGGGAACAATCCGGACTTTCTTATAGTCGATACCCCTCCAGGTGGTTTAGCTTTCATAACCGAAAGCGCTGAGGCTGCCGATTTAGTCCTTCTTCCAACTGGTGTTTCCCCGATGGATATTGATCGAACTCAGGTAACGCTTTCTTGGCTAATAGAAATGGGGATACCAACAGCAGTTGTTCTGTCGAATGTCGACAGGAGGGAAAAACTTCTAGATGAGGTCCATGCCGAGTTGGAGGGTGATGAGACCGCAGCGCTTGCCGAAACAGTCATCCCAACTAGGGCGGCTACACGTCGTGTTTTTGGAACAAAGCCCAGCAGCACGAAGGTGTGGGATTCTTTGGCTCGAGAAGTCGTCGCAGCATTTGAAGATTAAGGGGTAAACGATGGCAATTCCAAAGGCTAAGAATAAGGCGCGGGAAGAATCGTCTGGAAATAGGTTGGAGAGCTCGCCTTCAACAAAGATGTTCGCTCAAGCTAATGATAAAGCGACACGCCTTCAGCTGTACGTCCGTGATCGGCAATTGATTAAAGAGCTCAAACTCGCCGCAGTGGAAGAAGAGAAGAGCATCTCCCAGCTTTTTGAAGAGTGGGCAACACGATGGCTCGAGGAAAGAAGCTGATTGCCCGGTGTATATACCTACATACACATATGCGTATGTAGGTATATACACATTCATCTCTAGAGCTTTGACCTCACTGTTTTCTAAAGCTCTGGGCCCTGTTCTTCTTCAAGATCGTCGGTGGGGGCTTGTCCCTCGTTGTCGTGGTTGTTGCTGTGGGTAGTGGTGATGTGTGGTGCGTCGTCTAGTCCGAGGCTTGCGATAAAATCCATGCTTGCTTGTGCGCCGGGGTGGAGCTTCGGTTCTGGGGTGGTCTCAGGTGCTGGTGGTCCTTCCTCCACCTCGTTGTAGGAGGTATCTGGCTCGTCGTAGTCAGTGTTTCCTGGCTCGTAAGCAGCAGCGATGGTGTCAGCCATCATGTCGCGGATTATCTCTTGGGCAGGTTCATCTATGCCAAGGCGGCGTAGTTCGTAGGTGCGTTGTGCGGCCAGCAGGTTTACTTCATCGGCGATGTAGCCTGCATGGTCGGCAATATCGTGAGGGATTTCTTCTGCGCGCAAGCGCGTAGCAATATCAGCGCGGTCGGCGAAGTCCATTTTCTCGCGGCGAATGGTATCGAGGCGCTGTTGCAGCTTGTAGGTGTGTTCGCTGTCGTGTTGTGCGGCAGCGTGTAGGCGCTTGTCCCATTCTTCGGTGTCGTCGGCGCGGTAGCAGATTTCCTCCCACAGGCCTGCCTCCGGCAGGTTAGCGCCGGTATCTTCAATGGCTTGCTGGGCAAGCTTTCGACACTGTTGGGCGTTTTCAAGGCGCGTGTGCGCCTGGTCTATGCGCTGTTGGTAGGTACCATAGCCTACGGCGTCGTGGTCGTAGGCTTGGTCTGCAACCGGGCGGGTGTAGTCCTCTGCCAGTAGGCGTTGGTGCTCAATGTCTGCCAGGGCAGCTTCTTCATCGCGAAGGGCGGCACTGTGGTCTGCCATGGCCTGCTCATAGGCGCGAATGCGCCCAGCATCAAGACGTATCTGCTGGTAGTCGGCCTGTACCTCATTGACAGCGGCATTCTTGTCCTCGTGGAGGCGAGTAGTAATGCTTGCCTCTTGCCAGGTAAGCGATTCCACCTTGGAATTAGCAAAGCGTGCGTGCTCTGCCAGCACCTCCTGGTTAAGCCGGTTGAGGTTTCCTTCCTTTCCAGTAAGGCGAGCAGTTTCCGCGCGGTCGTAAGGGTTGTGGGCGCGCAGCCACGTATCGAGTTCTATATCTGTCTGACCAGATACAGGAGGCAGCTGGTTGCGCTTTCCGGTATCGTGCAAGCGGAGTTGTTCGTCTAGGCGGTAGCGGATAAGCCGTGCCGGATCATGGGCGTTGTCAATATCGCGAGTAGCGGTATCCATGACGGTGCGCGGGTCAATGCCTGCGTCGATAAGCCTTGCCCAGCCGTGGCGGATGGGTGCTACACCGTCGTCGCTGGTCTCAATCTTTCGGGAAAGGTCGCCGGGTAGGGTGTCGATCCAGTCCGGCAGGTAAGCGTCGATGAAGTCGTTGGTGGCTTCATCTTTACCCATAAGCCACAGGCCCATCATGCGATCGGGTGAGGTTTGCTCGTCGACGACCTCGGCTATGACCTCGCGTGCAGCCTTCGGGCTGTTATCGCGCGAGATTGCCTTATTAAAGACGTCCCTTGTGCTCGGAGCATGGTCTATGCCCTGGTAGTGGTAGTGGCCTTCCTCGGCAAGTTCATCTAGCTGGTGCTCGGTGACCGCATAGATGTGGTTGGCAAGCTTGCCTCGGGTCAGTGCAACATACAGCCCTGCCCTATCGACGTGGTGGTCAATGACCGCGCGGGTGCAGTCCACGGTGCTGCCCTGGGCGCGGTGGACGGTAGCCGCATATCCTAGCTGCACATTGTCGCGAACGTAGTCTGCTGGAAGACACAGTTCCTCGCCGGTGGTTTGGTTGCGGGCGGTGATACTGCCGCCCTCGGCAATGGCGGTAACGGTAAGCAGTGTGCCGTTGTTGATACGGGTACTCGTTGCGGTCTCATCGTCGTAGAAAGTCTGGTTTTTGCGCGCCAGAATCGTATCGCCTAGACCGGCTTTCTCGCCTCTAGAAAGCTGGGCTTCCACGGTGGTGTCAACCTCGCCGACGGCGATGTAGTGGGCGCGGATTGTTTCGTTAAGTTCTGCCACATCGCGGTTGGTGGCAGCAATAAGAAGACTGGTTTTACCGCTAGAAATATCCGCCAAGTAGTCTGCTGCGGCCTTATCTAGCATGTCGCTGCGTGCGCCACCATTGACCCAACCACGCTCAGCGTAGAAGTCGAACGTAGACGAATCTCCTTCGCGCAAGCGCAAGCTGGTAGCCGATTGTTCACTATCTCCGCCGAAGCGCACGACTTCGGATAGTTGATTATCAGTGCGGCCAGAAGCATTGACCATAGCGCCGAAAAGGCCGCCGTTTTCTACTGCGCCGAGCTGTTTATGGTCGCCGATAAAGCGCACGACTGCGCCTGCTTCTTCGGCAATTTCTAACAGCGAGCCGATGTTAGGGGTCGAGGCCATGCCGGCCTCGTCGACGATGATCATATCGCCTGCATTAATGGATACTGGAAGGTCTTTTAAGCTATGGCCGGGCTTTGTTGGGTGGTTTCCGCGCCAGGTGTAGGTGAGTTTGTCGATGGTAAAAGCGTCAAAGCCTAAGTCTTTAGACAACACCTCTGCTGCCTGGGCAGACGGGGCCAGACCAATCACATTGCGGCCTTCATTGGCCCACACATTGGCAACCAGGCGCATAGATGCGGTCTTGCCGGTGCCTGCCGGGCCTACGCCGGTAGCGGCCAGTGTGCCGCAGGTAAGCAGGTAGCGGGCCATGGATTCCTGCCCTGAGTTAAGGCGGAACCCAGCCTCGGCTTCATGCTCATCGAGTGCTTTATCAATCGCTGCCGATGGTGCGAATGCGGCCACCGGTTCGTTGAGTGCGCCCAGTGCTTTGTCTTCGGTGTCGAGAATGTCCTGGGTGGTATAAAGCTCACTATCAGCGCGGCTATCACGGGCTTTACCCGCCGTATTTTTCAGCGCCTCGGGTAGTTCCAGGACGTCGAAATCATTCAAGGAAATGGCCTTATCGCGCACAATTGCTTCCACCACAGTGGCGTGGATAAGGTCGCGCTCGGCCAGTGACGCGAAGCGATAGCCTTGGAGTTTTCCACCCGCAGCAGTCGCTACATGCGAGGCGCGAAAGTAGGAACGACGCCTGACAACGGTGTCTAAAACCTCGTCGATAAGACCGGAAAGGTGGTCTTCGGCGTGAAATATTGGACGCTCATCACGGGCGTCTTCGGCTGCAAGTTGGTTGATTGCAGCGAGTTCTTCTGCCCCAGTATCACGCGCGGCAACTTCCGCTTTCCAGCCTGCGCGAAGCTCTGTAAGGCTTTCTGGTTCACGCTTAGCATCACGGGTTTCCAAGATAGCCTGCTGCCACAAACGCCCCACCTCAACCGAGTTAGGAGTTGTGCCACGCGCGGCGACAAACTCTTCTACCAGACGCTTATAGACCGGCTGTGCGCCGCGTCGACGCTTAGAAAACGACTCCATAAGAGAGGCGGAAATACCGTCGATTTCCCACGTGGGTTCCTTATTTACGCCGTGGTCTCGGGCGGTAAACGTGTAGCCCATGTCGTTAGAAAGCAGGGTGTTCAAGATGGAGTCATAGCGGTGAGAAATCGACTGATGATACTTCATCAACGTGTACCCATCGATGGACAACCAGCGCCCGTCTTCGGTCTGAACCTTATTGGATACCAGCACGTGCGAGTGCAGATCAGGGTCGCCTGCGCGCGTATCGTAGTGCTTAAACTCGGAGGCGATAACGCCTTTCGTCTTGACTTGTTCGCGCCCTTGCTTGCCTACTCGGGTAAACAATGCGTTGTCTTCTGCCCACGCCATAGCCTCACTCACAGCCTGGTGATGAAGTGCTTCAATACGCCGCGCGGTCTCTTCATCAGACAAAGCCCACGCCACAGAAACGGACTTGGCGGGCGAGAAAGTCAGGTCAAAACCCGAGACAGACTGGCGCACATTGTCCTTTAAACCGTTGACCCAGTTGACAACTTCTCGGCCTGACTGCGGCTCGACTCCGTGTTCTTCAATGAAGAATTCTCGGCCAATATCCTGGACTAATTCGGCGCGCTCCTGCTTTCCCATCAGCGTGCCCGTTGTCTGCCGGTGGCGGCGTTCCGCGTCACGCAAAGCAACCAAAACCGGCACATCATTGGTGAAGTTAGCGAACGGTCTCCCCAGCTGGACGTCCTTGATTTTCTGCCCTTCGGACATCTTCATATCCGCATCTGGGTGCAGCCCCTCGCCGTACAATGCGGCCATTTGCGACTCGGTAACTTCCCCACCGTCCACGACGTTCTCGGTGTTCAAACCAGCAAGACCAGAGCCCAACCACCGCCCCGGTGGGGTGCCTTTGGCGTCGTAATACTTCGACAAACTTGGCGCGTCTGTCGGCCCATCATTGGTAGCCACAGAGCGCAACAGGTACTCATAACCTGTTCCGCTATTGACTACGCGCAGGGTCATCATGCGCCCTAGTCTAGCAGCCAAAACCCGATTAACACTAAGAGTGCATATAGTGTGTTGTGAAAAGGGCGCTCGCGCCCGCCGCTACAGGTCTACAGCGTTGTCGAAAGCCTGCAGGGATAGTCCGCTGATTGCTTCCGGTTACGCCGAACTTCCCGCGTGGTGTTTGTGTCAGGAGTGGAGCGGTGCGTTCGCTGGCATTGTGGGTTTATGGTTACCGCAAGTAGAAGTTTGAGGAAGCGTCAGGAACTGCGTCAGCATCTCGAAGAAGAACAGCGTAAGCTGCGCGACCGGAAAAAGAGCACCAACTCGTTGCTCAGCCTTATCGATCAGCGAGACGAGTTGAACGGAAAGATTGGTGAAGTCTCACAGTCCATTATCGACCTAGGCGAAGCTAAGGAATTTGTGCGCGAGCTCGTCGGTATGAGCCAGCGAGATTTCAACGCAATGCTCAAGACTGTTAAGGAGTCTTCTCCTAGCGTGAACGCTTTACCTAGAGAAGACGAGTCGCATACTGGCGACAGCGAGCGCCAGGACGATGACGAAGCCGCCAGCGCCACTGAGAGCGCTGGCGGCGATGGTGACCATGAGAAGGGTGGCCAGTAGAGAGAAAGGCAGTCTTCGGCGTTGGTAACTGCGACTACCGTTGTTCGCTCGGGTCGTAGTACTCGCCGGGGTTGGCGGGCGCGTCTTCGTACGTGTTGGAGTATGGCGAGTCGTTGGCCTCGTCCGTGGCACGCTCGTAGTGGTCGGCCATGGAGCCAACCATCACGCCGAGGAAGGCGAGGAAGTACCAGGCGATTGCTCCGCCTAACGCTCTGATGGTTCCTGCCACCAGTCCTGCGCTTCGTATCTGGGCAATGAGCATCCAGGCCGGCATGCGATGAGTGCTAGCTGCCACCAGCCGGGAACGTGGTTGGTGGATTCGATAAATGGCAGTGCGTCCACGGAGGCGTCCTTCCTCTCTGTGGCGCGCGCCGCTCATGATGCTGTTAAAGAGTTTGAGAAGACTCCTCCAGTCTTACGTATAGTAAACAATGTTTACGATTGCTGCCGAGGGGAGGATACTGCATATGAAACAAGCACCCCACCCTTCCGGACGTGTGGTGTCTGTACGGATGACAGATGAAATCATTGAACGACTCGACGCTCTCTGCGATAGGACAGGACGTAGTCGAGGTTTCTACTTAAAAATGGCTATTACAGCCATGCTTCCCAAACTAGAAGAATTCCATTGGAATCAAGTGGCTGCAGACTTCGAAGAGAAGACAATCAACAACTTGTTTAACCAAATAATGCTCAACGGTCTAAAAGACGAGCCCGAAGAACAAGAGTGACTCCACTAATGCCTTAGGTTCCGAGCAAGCTTCATCAAAGCAAACAGCCGATAAGGCTTCTTGGCAAGAGCCGCCACCATTACTAAATCTCCCAGTAAGTCACACTGATGTGATTTAATAGGCGGAGAAAATAAAAAGCCGCGCCCCACACTCGTGGGGTGCGCAGCGCGAGCGGCACACACCCTCGGTTCAAGTCCAGGGCGCGCACATTCCTCAAACATGAGGAAACCCCCGCATCATCGAGCGCCAACTCTAGCGGGGGTCCAAATCCAAACGACACCGACCGTGTCGGGTATGACTTTACCACTTCCACACGGACAGTGAGCAAAGCACAACACGGGCGGTGTCGATAATCCGAAAGGAGACTACGGCACCATGCAGCCCCCACTCACGCCAGATGAGCGTCGCGCCAAACTTGAAGCAGTCAAGGAACTAGCCCGCAGGCAAGAACACGACGCCGCACAAGAACTCCTGCAAGCCCAAGACGTCGGCTACACCTCCAAACTCTTCGTCCAGGCGCTGTTCCCCTACCGCAACCCTGACAGCAACGAGCGGAAAATAACTACCGCCGAGGGCACCATTAGCGTCTACTCACCCAACGGTCTCCCCTACGGCAAGTACCCACGCCTCATCATGGCCTACATCATCACCCGCGCCGTAGCTAATGCCGGACGCCTCAAAGAAGGAAAAATCGACAACGAGGAAGCACGCCGCATTCCACTCGGGCACTCCATGAGTCACTTCCTTCAAGCAATCGGCGTCACCGGACGCGGAACCGGAGGTGCGAACGGAAGTCTCTCTAGAATCCGCGAACAGCTTCTACGCCTAGCCAGCTCTTCAATAACCGCCCAAAGCGACAATGGAGTTCACGCGCGAGGCCGTAATACCCAGATTCTCGAAGACTGGAACCTCTGGTTCGACCCCCGCGACCCCAACCAAGGCAGCTTCATGGAATCAGAACTAGTACTCACCCCACAGTTCTTCCGCCACATTGCAGAAGCTCCCATCCCCATCGACCTCAACGTCCTACGCGAGCTGAGCAAGCCCCGAGCAATGGACCTCTACATCTGGCTCACCGTCAAGCAATACTGGCTCCACAAAAACAACCGCGAAGCCTACACCTTCACCTGGGACATGATCGCCGCCAACTTCGCCACCAAGCAACTAAACACCGCAGTCCAGCGGCGCGATTTCCGAAACGAGATAAAGAAAGCCATTCTTGAGCTCACGACAGCGTGGCCAGAAGCAGGAATCGAAGCGAGCACGGACGGCGTGACCGTCACAAAAACTGCCCCATCAGTTCAGCAGAAAGCACCTCGTCCTGGACTCGATTAGCCCAATCGCGGAGAAACAGCGCCCTACGGGGCGCTTTCTTTTTACCCCACACGCCGCCCGCCGTTATTTTGATGTCGACGTGGTTCTCGATGCAGACCATGTTGATTGGTTCCCCGCCCCATCGGCAGCCGATGTAGAGGCGGCGTAGTTTACCGCCCCATCGCAGGGTTGTCTTGCCGTTGGTGCTTACTTTATCGGTGCATAGTCGGTAGTCGTGCTCTGGTTTGATGTCCGCTTATCTACATTCGCCCCCATTAAGGGTGAATCTTCAGATCAAAACTAGAAATAGTTTATATACAGCACTATCTGTATTAGGTAAGCCTTGCCTTTCCAGCTGTTCATGAATCGAGGTTTACGATGACCCAACAGTCCTCTACGCCCGCACGGAGTACAAGCTCATCCAGTGGGTCGACGGCACGTTTAAACACCAGAGATCTCATCAACGCTGGTATCTTTGCTGCACTTTACTTTGTAATCACCTTTGTAAGCGGAATGATTGGATTCGCAGGACCACAATTCATGTTTATTGGATGGTTTATCGCGGCAATCGCAAACGGAATCGTGCTAGCGCTTTATGCCGTCCGCACGTCCAAAATGGGTGCTTTCACCCTCGTCGGTGGTATTAACGGATTAGCATTCATGCTCACCGGACACTACTTCTGGACCTTGCTAGGAAGCATAATTCTTGGGTTTATCGCGGATTTGATTATTACAAAAAGCCACCTCAGTATTGCCAAGTCCTTCCCTATTGCCTACGGCGTCTTCTGTGTCTGGATTTCTTTGCCTTTTCTCCCGCTAATTCTGGATACGGACTCATACTACGTCGATATCGCAGACCAAATGGGTCAAGAATATGCCGATGCTATGTCGGATATCTTCCAGCCATGGACCATTGGAGTACTGGCCATTTGTGCGCTCATCGTCGGCTTTATCGGAGGAAAGGTCGGAGTTCGCGTCAGCCGCAAACACTTTGAAAGCGCTGGCCTCCTGTGAGCCTGCAAAAACAGGGCGTGCTTCGTCGATCTTCGATCGATCCACGGACCGTGCTGCTTTCTGTTCTAGTAATCAATGCGGTAGCTCTCAGCCACGGCCACCTACCGACACTGCTGATTTCTATCGCCTTCAGCTCCATCGCACTAGCTACAGTAAAGCCACACTATGGTCTTATATGTCTGTTCGCTTTTGCATTATCCTATCTAGGGTATTGGGGCCTATTACAGCTTCCTGGCTCCACATTTTTCGCTTTTTCAGCGGCAATTTTTTCGTGGCTAAGCCGTTTTGTCATCAGCATGTCCATCGGCGCATTCGGCTTGCTCACTCTCACACCATCCACGTTGACCTCAGCACTGCGGGACCTGCGTTTACCAGGCTGGGTCACCATTCCACCGGCGGTATTCCTGCGCGTTTTGCCGATCATCGTGGCAGAAGCCAAAGCCATCCGCGATGCCATGGTCCTTCGGGGTCTCCAGCCTGGAGTAAAAAGCTGGATCACACAGCCCACACAATCGTCCGCGATGTTGATCATCCCCTTATTAGGTGCCGTCGTCCGCGCTGGTGATGAGCTCGCTGCCTCTGCTCTTGTCCGGGGATTGGGAGGACCCGCACGCCCAACCACCACCGCCGATCTTTCCTTCAAGCTTGTCGATGCAACTGCACTAGCTGGGTTGGGCCTCGTTGTTGCCTCTGTCTGGCTTCCCACGGAGGTCCACTTATGAACGAACGCAGTATCGCAACCAGTGTAGACGCCCACAACGTTTCTTTTACATATCCATTGGGCGCTCGGCCAGGCATTCAAGGTGTATCTGATGTGTCTTTTTCTGTCTCTCCAGGACAGTGTCTACTGATTACCGGTGATTCCGGATCGGGAAAGTCCACGGTACTCAAGTTGATCAACGGACTCATCCCCCATTTCAATCCAGGAGAGCTACTAGGCACCATCACTATTATAAAGGATGACCAGGCTTTTAACCCTGCGGAAGAACCGCTGTCCCGAGCCATCGAGTTCAGCGCCTCAGTATTCCAGAATCCAAGGACACAATTTTTCACTGAAAGCGTCAATGCAGAATTGGCCTTCGGGCTAGAAAACCTTGGTGTAGATCCCAAAGAAATTGAGTCGAGGATTCAATCAGCGGTCGAGCTACTAGGCATTAACGATCTTCGGGGCCGGCGATTCAAAGAATTATCCGGTGGGCAGTTACAAACCGTGGCATGCGCATGCGCGCTTGTGTCCCCGGGCAGTCTCGTGCTTCTCGATGAACCCACGTCCAATCTCTCCATGGAAAGCATCGATATTCTTGCACGCGTGCTACACCGCTTGAAGGAATTAGGCACAACGATCATTATCGCTGATCACCGTCTCTTTTTCTTAAAAGATATCGCTGACCAAGTTATTTACTTGACTCAGGGAAAAATAACGCGGAGTTTCCGCGCTCAGGAGTTTTATGCCTTAGACGAACCCGAACGCAAACAATTGGGGCTACGCAGCTTACACCATGTTCCCCTGCCCGCGAGCGTGCCGGTACCACCCACGCTCGAAAACGCCGATCCCCAGCGGAGCGGACTCGAGCTAAGCAACATCTGTTTTTCTTATGGCGCACATGAGGTATTAAACATTGACCACGCATTTTTCCCCAGCGGCGAAGTCACCGCCTTAATCGGGCCCAACGGCGCTGGAAAAACCACCCTCGCCAGGATCATTTGTGGTCTTGCTTCTCCCAAACGCGGCGGTAGTCTCCGTTTGAACAGCAAACGAGTAGGAGCGGCTGCCCGCAGACGTGCCGCGTACATGGTGATGCAAGATGTTGGCCGCCAATTATTCGCAGCCACCACCGAAGAAGAAGTCACGCTCGGACTGGCAAAGAAGAAGCGGGACCACATCGATGTCAATGAGATTCTCCATCGCCTCGATCTGGCAGGAATGGCCCAACGGCATCCGCAGTCTCTGTCCGGTGGGCAACGGCAACGCTTAGCCATAGCTTCAGCCCAAGCCGAGCAAGCAGCGATCTACATCTTCGATGAACCTACCTCTGGCGTGGGCTGGCGCCAACTGCAATCCATCTCTGCGCTACTTCGATCTCTTGCAGCAAGCGGAGCAGTGGTCATCGTCATCACCCATGACCACGAATTCATCCAAGAATCAGTCACCAGAATCATCGATATGACTGACATCAACAAGAATTGAGAAAGAAATGTCTGAACTAAAACAAAGTTCCACAGAATCAAGCGGAACCCACGCACCAGAATCACACGGTGCGTCACCGGAAGAAGAGGCTCGCGCAAAACTAAAAGCCGGCCAGGTCGCTCTAAAAAAACTACTGGCCCCAGTGCAAACAACCATCTACTTCGCACAGTTTCTCGCGCTTATATCCTCGGTACTCGCCGTAGCACCCTACGTCGCGTTGGTGGCACTGGGAA
Organism: Corynebacterium tardum; assembly: GCF_046717785.1. Lineage (NCBI taxonomy): Bacteria > Bacillati > Actinomycetota > Actinomycetes > Mycobacteriales > Corynebacteriaceae > Corynebacterium > Corynebacterium tardum. The sequence continues at coordinate 11,448 of NZ_CP177105.1, forward strand.
ATGCTCTAATCGACGGCAATACTGATGACGTCGCGTCCATTGTGAAATGGCTACTTGCTGCATTTTTGGGCCAGCTATTCTTCTATTTCCTTGCCCTTGTAATCACCCACTTCGCTGATGCAAAGCTGGTGGGGATTAACCGGCGCCGAATTATTACCGCTATTGCGAAAGCACCACTCTCGTGGTTTAGCCAGACTAATTCCGGCAAAGTCCGCAAAGCCGTCGAGGACGATACGTTAACTCTGCACACCCTGACAGCCCATGCTCCTGTAGAGAAGGTCGCCGCGATCTTTACGCCCCTCGCGCTTCTGGTTTATGCCTTTATCTTGGATTGGCGCCTTGGTCTACTTTCTATTGCCACTGTGCCCATTTTCCTAGCAATCCAAGCATATTCAATGAAAGATATGGGCACAAAAACTGCGGAAATGGATAATTATCTGGGTGAGGTCTCTGCGACTGCGGTGGAGTTCTCCGAAGGTATTTCCGTCGTCAAGGCTTTCGGCACCGTTGGCAAAGCCCACGCTCGATATCGCGAAGCTGCCCAAAAATTCGCGGAATTCTATTACGAGTGGGTACGTCCGCTTCTGCGTGTTTCCGCAATCTCAGAGTCTGTGGTGGCGGTTCCTGTCCTCATCCTTATCAATCTAGGAGTCGGTTCCCTGCTGATAGCTGGTGGCTATGTCACGGTCGCTGAAGTCATCGCAACAACGTTAATTGCGCTGGTGCTCCCGGGCACGATTCAAACCGTCGGCCAAATGATGTGGTCTTACCAGCTCGCTGGCAATGCGGCGTTGCGCCTTGATGAAGTCATGACAATTTCCCATGTGAAAGAAGGCCAAAAGAGCCTCGATGCCAGTAGTCAAGACATGGAGGTGGAGTTCCATAAGGTCAGCTTTAGCTACGCCCCAGACACACCAGTCCTCCAAGACTTTTCTGCGAAACTAAATGCAGGCACTGTCACGGCATTGATTGGCCCCTCCGGGTCTGGCAAATCCACAGCAGCAACGATGCTGGCGCGTTTCCAGGATCCAGATTCGGGCACAATCACTATCAACAACGTGGATATCCGTGATCTCACTTTCGACAGTTTGTACCGCACTGTGGCTTTCGTCTTACAAGATCCTCACTTACTGCGTATGAGTATTCGGGAAAACATTCGCCTTGCACGCCCAGAAGCCCGCGATGAAGAGATCTGGCAAGCCGCAGAGGCTGCGCACATAGCTGCTGATATTCGCGCTTTACCGGCTGGGCTCGACACCGTTGTTGGTGAGGACACCTCTTTATCCGGTGGACAACAGCAACGCATTTCTATTGCCCGGGCAATTATTACCAATGCCCCAATCTTGATCCTGGATGAAGCTACTGCGGCAACTGATCCTGACTGCGAAGCAGAAATTCAAGCAGCTCTAGCCACACTCGTCAGAGGCAAGACCGTCTTAGTCATCGCCCACAAGCCGGAGTCCATCCAAGGAGCAGACCAAATAATCTGCCTCAAGCCTATGAAGGATAATTCTCATGTCTAATGCCACTACGCCTGTTAGTTCGCGTCTTCGTGATCCGCTACTCACTCGCAGTGTCAAAAAGCTGCAAAGTCCTGTAGGCCATAAGCTCAATAAAAGGTATGCTTGTCTATCGCTTATCGTTGGCGTGCTTGATGGCCTCGCCGTTCTCACGCTCGTGCCACTTACAAAGGCACTCGATGGGGATACGACGATCGCACCATGGATGTGGACGCTTTTGGCAATTGCGCTCGTAGCTTTTGCGCTACGATTTTTCGCAACCATGGCCTCTTACCACACGGCCTTGGATTTCATCCGAGCCGCGCACACGACTGTGGGCGATAAATTAGCAACGCTACCGCTCGGCTGGTTCGTACCGGCTAATACCGGCGGCCTATCTCGCCTCGTTTCAGATCGCTTTATGGTGGCGGCCGAGACCATTGCGCATATTCAAGGAACGATATACCGCGATAGCGCGGCACTTGTCACCTTGTTAGTAGGAGCGTGTTTCTGGAACCCGAAGCTGGGCTTGGTCCTTCTTATCATCGCACCATTGGCGCTCGTGGTGATGCAGTTGGCTGCATGGATTCGTGAGAAAGCATCGAACCGCGCACTGGGGCCGAGTAAAGAGCTCTCCCAGCGCATCGTAGAATTTGCTAACCGTCAACCAGCCCTGCGCGCGGCAGGACAATCACAAGTTTTTGCGCCACTAGAGCAAGCACTAGAAATCGACCATAAAGCACGAATACGCGAGCTATGGGTATCCACATTAGCTTTGCTACTCAACGGCATAGTAGTGCAGATCTTCATTGTGGCTCTCATTATGGTCTCTGCGGATCTTGCCGTTGAAGGCGCCCTATCGCCACTAGAAACAATTGCGATCATCGGAATCAGCTTGAGGTTTACCCGCACGCTTGAGCAGCTGGGTTCTTCTTTCGTCGGTTTAGATGCCGGCCGTATCGCGCTCGCAGAAACTGAGCTCATCACCGATGCTCCTTCCCTGCCAGAACCCACTACTCCGCGCCTAGGCGATGGTTCGGGAAATGTAGAGCTGCTTAATGTCACGTTTGGATACGGCGATAAACCAGTATTGGTAGATGTCACTTTCCATGCTCGACCAGGCACCGTTACCGCCATTGTCGGTCCTTCTGGCTCCGGAAAGACCACAATTGCGCGCCTTATTTCGCGATTCTGGGATGTAGATTCCGGGGCGGTGATGGTTGACGGCGTAGATATCCGCGAGCTTGGAACCGAACAGTTAATGTCCAGACTGTCCATGGTCTTTCAGGACGTTTACCTCTTCGACGACTCGTTAATCGCTAATATCCGCGTTGGTCGTCCCGACGCCTCCGATGAGGAAGTCTTCCGCGCAGCTGATCTTTCAGGCGTGACTTCTATTGCCAACCGCCTAGGGTGGCATACTCCTGTTGGTGAAGGCGGGCGGCTTCTATCCGGTGGTGAACGCCAGCGCGTATCTGTAGCTCGCGCGCTTCTCAAGCAAGCGCCGATTGTACTCTTTGATGAGGCTACCTCCGCGCTCGATGCAGAAAATGAGGCAAACATTCTTGCTGCGATGGACGAGCTACGGGAGCAATCTACTTTTATTGTCATCGCCCATAAGTTGGATACAATCAAATCTGCTGATCAAATCGTAGTCTTGGATGAACACGGGCAAGTCAGCCAGCTGGGCACGCATTCTGAGCTTTCCGATGTCCCCGGTATCTACCGTCACTTCTGGCAGCAACGCAAAGCAGCAAGCGGGTGGAAAATCAGTTCGGGACGCGATTAACGCGGGCACCGAGATCGGCATTGTTTGCGGGGGACACCCTTCTCTCCCCCTCCCCCCCCCGCAGCACGGAGCACCCTAAGTGCACCGACAAGGCTCAGAGCGAAGAATGCGGTAGCGGCTACGAGCGACCACTGCGCGGCGTTGGCCATGCCTTCGCTTAAGGTCTACACCACTGCCCCAGGCGCACGGTGGTTTGCGTTGCGGAGGCTTGCCTGGAGTCATCGACGGGAATATCCCGCAGCATCGTGCCGGTCGGCTGCGTGGAGGCGAACCCCAGGCCCAAGCCGTACAGGGTCAGCGGCGCGGCGATGATCCAATCATTCGTATCCGGCCCCATAAGCAGGACGAAGCTAAGGACGCCGACGGCTTCCAAGCCGAGCCCAATGAGCACGGTGCCAGACGCCCCGTACCGTGCCGCGACATGAGGGCTGATGCAACGGAGAAGAATGCACCGATTGCCATGGCTGCCAGCACCAGGCCAGACCACGTCGTGCAGAGGTCCAAAGTATTAATCAGGTACAGCGGCAACACGAAGATGATGGCAAACTCGCCGATTGCTACCGCACCAGCGGTGATATTGCCCCACGAGAACGTGGAATAAGAAAAACAATTCAAGATACAACAGCGCCGAGCGGTGACCCCGCTCGCGGTGCTCTTCCGACCTGATAAAAAGCGCGAAGCCCACGGCCGAAACCGTGAGCCCTAGCGGAACCGGTGAAATAGCCGCGTTTTCGAACCAGGTCCAGCCAAAGAAGCTGAATGAGGATTGGGGCTCCCACCAGCCTAGGCCAGGCCCTCGATAATCGCGAATACCAGGACACCCATTCCGTCAGTGCACCACCGGCAAGCGGTCCGACCGCTGCCGCACCGGAAATCACCGCGCCCCACACACCAAAGGCTGCTGCGCGTTATTTTCCGCGGAATACGGTTTACTCGTGGAAAGCGTGGAAGGCATGATGAATGAAGCGTCCTGGGTTTAGTTCCTACCTCAGCTAAGGAAGGATTGAACTATGCCTAGAAAATATTCCGTCGAGTTCAAGGAGAAGGCGGTCCATCAGATCATCGAAATGGTCCGCCTGGAGTCTTGCTCACTGCAACGCGCCTACACGGAGGTCGGTGAGCTGCTTGGAGTATCCCACCACACGTTGCGGGCTTGGTACCGTGACAGCGCTTCAGTACACGATAATTCTGACGCTTCAGGCGGCGAAACAATGGAAGAAGAACTCAGGCGCCTGCGTCGAGAAAACCGCGAACTGAAACTGAACTTGCCCCCGAAAGTTGGACTAGGGGTAATCCTACCCGGCTAACGTCTTAAGGGCCTTATCCCGGTATTTCATCGGGGTGCAACCATCAAGTCCCAGCTGGAGTCTTTCCGCGTTGTACCAGTCGATGTACGCGTCTACCGCAGCGGTAAATTCTTTGACAGACCCGAACTTCTCACCGTGATACATCTCGGCTTTCAAGTGGCCAAAGAAGTTTTCCATCACGGCATTGTCATAACAATTACCTCTCCGCCGGGGAACCATTTCGCAGACACTGCGCATATTTACCCTCACCGCTGCGCATATTTACCCTCACAAGGCGTTTGCCCAGTTCAGGATGCGCATATTTACCCTCACCCAAAAAGAGACTGCGCATATTTACCCTCACCGCTGCGCATATTTACCCTCACCGCTGCGCATATTTACCCTCACCGCTGCGCATATTTACCCTCACCGGCCCAGTTATCCACAGGGTTTTACCTGCACGTTTATCTATTTTCCCAGGTCGCTTATAACTATATCCCTGTAGATCTATATCCCCAGCCGATCAACCAACACAACCGTTCACTACGACTTGCCGTTATTACTCCCGCCTCGCCTGACGGCTCGTTGGGCTGCCGCGAAAATCGCTTACGCGATTTCCTTGCCTCCAAAGCAACCCACAACAACCGCAATCCTGTATACCTCCATGTAGCATTGCCTCTTTCAGGCATTTCAAATGCATAAATAAGAGAAGGCAAAACAGTACCCTTAGGCACTACACCATCCCTGACAACTGATATCTCTCCCGAACAAACGCTGACGGTTCAATATCGGAGATACGACGTATCTAGGGGTGGTACGAGATGAGCTTCTCGTAGTTGGCGAATAACAGCTCCTGGCGCTGACGCTCAGTAGTCAGCTTGCGGGGTACGCCAAACCCCTTGTCCACTTCCCGCCGCAGCAGAGGGAAAGAAGGCTACGGCCCCAGTGCGGAAATATTGCGAAACATTTGTACGCGCATTAGCCTGAAATATGACAGCATGGTTCGTCCTTGAATTATCGCTGCACAATAAAAAGGGCCCCCAACGAGCGGCCACTCGTTGAAACCCTCGGGCCTAAAGACCCACGTGAAGCGTCAGAGCAATGAGCTTCACTGTTACGGTCGCAAGTGTTATGACCTTGATTGCCACATCGAGCCGGCTAAGCTTCGTGGCGTCAAGGTCTTTTCTTTTGCGACCGGGTGTATCCAATGAGTGTTTACCCATTGTCTACCTCCTTGCCTTGGGGTTGTCCCTCGCCAAACAAGATGCAACAGGACAGCCCGCACGTGACGCGCGGACCGCCGCGCACCGACAGAGGGAGCCACAACCATGCCCCACCACGACGGATGGGGCATGGTTGTGAACCAAAAGTAACGTTAGCAGTAGCACAGGATCGAAAGAGGGCCGGTGGTCTCCGCAGAGGAGTAAAAGGCGGGCAGCATCGAATTCCCATGCAGCCAACCCAACTTGCGTAGATTTATCGATACGGCTGCATTACCCTAGGCGTTTTTCAACGCCCGATACACCGTAGGGCGGGTGACCCCAAACTCACGCGCTAGTGCGGCTTTCGACTCCCCCGCCAACACGCGCTGCTTAATCTCCGACACCTGCTGCGGACTTAGGGCTGGTTTGCGGCCTTTATACTTGCCAGCCTTTTTCGCCAACGCAATCCCCTCCGCCTGCCGCTCACGAATAATAGCCCGCTCAAACTCCGCAAACGAACCCAAAATGCCGAGCATTAAATCCGCGCGTGGATCTGTGGTGTTTTTCGCAAACGCGAGATTCTCATGCAGGAAAGTAACAGTCACACCCTTGTCGGTGAGCTCATCAACAATGCCACGCAAATCCGTCAGCGAACGGGCGAGGCGGTCAATCGACGACACGACGAGCTCGTCCCCGTCGCGCACATACGCCATACACTCGACAAGCCCAGGGCGCGCAGTCTTGGTGCGGCCGGAAATCTTATCCTCAAAAAACCGGTCAATCCTGCCGGAAGCATTGAGTAGTTCTTTCTGGCGCTGATTATTCTGCTCCACCGTCGAGACACGGATATAGCCCACCCGCTGCCCATGCGAACCAGAGCTTTTGGCCATTAGTCTTCGTCCCGCGAAGGTTTAAAGGAAACAGTCTCTTGTTCTATGACCGCATCACGATACGACTCGATAGCGTCCGAGAGGGCGTATAGCTGAATACCGTCGAGACCATCAGCGTCAGCAAGCAAGGCTTGCACAATCCTGCCCAACGCCTGCTGCCCCGACGACAACCCACCATGTAGATCTTTCACCCGCGCCAACGCGGGCACAGAGTCAATATGACTTTCAATATGGAAACCATCAGACGATAACACCACACTCACCACTTTCTGTAAACATAAGGCCTAGACCCCGCTAGACACGTGTAAAACAATGCTAGGAATGGCCCTATTTTACAGGAAACATTCTTCCCTAAACCGGCGTAACAATAGGGTGTGCCCTAGAAATACAAACGGATGTGCTTAAAGATCCCAAACGTTTTCAGCGTGACGCAACTGGTGAATACTGGTGTACCTTTGCCTATTTACAAAGGCAGACCCTTTTCCCGCGCGGTCATTCTGGAGGGGCTTCTCGAGGGTTACATGATCGGGATCACCAGCCCGAGACAGGATAAATACTTGGTACTTACCCGGTGCCCATCCATTTTTGAGACCAGAAGCCATCACCTTGCCCAATTTTTTGTCTTCCTTTTTCTCACTTAGCTTAAGGCGATCCGCTTCTGCCTCATTCCAAAGGACATTGTCATAACGGGCCTTGATACATGGCACATCAACCCCAATTTCTCGCCCCTCATAGAAAGCCATGTGACTTACTTCTTGAAAAAAGCGTCCAGGCTGGCATATGTACGCGTTAAGCGGACCGTCATTAAGCTTTGCCTGTGCAGAGGGGACAACAACGGTATCCAACGGGGATATTGGTTTTTTAATACCCATGTCGCGCGTCCGGTCTACCGTTCTCATCCAGTCCGCGGCATCTTTGTTTATCATCTCGGCAAGACTGAATACTGCCCGCATTTCAAAACCGACATCGATATTTAAGAGAGAATCATGATGGGCAACGCGATTGCGGAATTTACGAATCTGTTCAGCTAATACGGTGACATCTTTGCGGAGCCCTGCCCCAGGAAAAGCGTTGTGCAGAGTCTCACGCCATAACTTCTCATGCTTTGCCCCCATCCAACCGGCCCAGAAACCGAAAGACAATCCAGCAACAATTTGATCTCGAGTTTCCTTTCCTTCGGAACGAAGCCTTTCTCGAACCTTGTCGATTACTTGCGATTGTGCGGAGTAAAATGGAGGTAAGAGAAACCAAGGAATTTTTCTTGTATCCTCACGCACTCTCTTTGATAGCTGAGTGTCGATGGCATGGCGAAGTAGGATCTCAAGGTGTGAAATCTGCTCTAATGCAGCCCCCGCCATTTGGGTATTCCACACGTACAGATCAAGAGCCTTCGCTTCGTCACCCTCAGCGGCCCTAAGAAACGGTTCTAAACGAGGTTGCGGAAAACCCGCCAAAACTCTATGAGTGTCATTTCTAATTTCGTTGCTCATATTTTCATGCTATCCTTTAACCGAACGCCCCGATGTGCCTCTACTTCAGTAAGCACCCGGGGCTTTTATAATCCCTAAATTTATTGACGCTCTTCGGGATATGCGTCGGGATATGCGACAAAAAGTGTGTCTTTTTGTCGCATATCCCGCCACCAGTCTCAAAGAACGGCTGGAAGGTACACGCTAAAGGAAACTCCCCTAGTGCTTCTCGTCGTTGGAAGCACTGGGGAGAAGTCACCTGCGGGGGTTGTGGCTTTTTATTTTCCTTCCGTCCGACTATGCGCCGGGGGAGGTGCGCTGCGGACACCCAAAACCATACCGCCTTACAGCGCGCCCGCAACCGGAGTATCCCTCGGCAAGTGGATAGCTTTAAATTTAAGAATGCGTATATACACATATGCGTATATCAGTATATGGGTATAAAGTGATTTTCAGCTCAGCGCTCCACTTAACGAGTGTCATACGTATAGCATGATATACACACATATGTATGTCACTACCCGGGTAAATCCTTCCTGAATCTATTCTTTTTGT
>NZ_CP177106.1:0-13615 GCF_046717785.1 Corynebacterium tardum
ATGAGTTTACAGGCTTACGCGCAGAACGCGCATATTAAAACACCGACCCGTGTCGAGCCAGACCGCGGCGGGCTGGATAACACCCCAGCATCTGCCAGTGACCGCGACCTTTTACGCGAGCATCTAGGCCGCGATGTACTTCACGGTTCAGTCACACGAGACTTTAAAAAGGCCTATCGACGCAACGCTGACGGTACGAACTCGCCGCGTATGTATCGCTTCGAGACTGATGCTTTAGGACGGTGCGAGTACGCCATGCTCACCACCAAGCAGTACGCTGCCGTCCTAGTCGTAGACGTTGATCAAGTAGGTACCGCAGGCGGTGACCCCGCAGACTTAAACCCGTACGTTCGCGACGTGGTGCGCTCATTGATTACTCATAGCGTCGGGCCGGCCTGGGTGGGTATTAACCCAACTAACGGCAAAGCCCAGTTCATTTGGCTGATTGACCCCGTATACGCCGACCATGAGGGCAAATCTGCGCAGATGAAGTTGCTGGCTGCGACTACGCGCGTACTGGGTGAGCTTTTAGACCATGACCCGCACTTTGCCCATCGCTTTAGCCGAAACCCGTTCTACACAGGCAAGGCCCCTACCGCTTATCGTTGGTATAGGCAGCACAACCGGGTGATGCGTCTTGGAGACTTGATAAAGCAGGTGAGGGATATGGCAGGACAAGACCAGTTCAACCCCGCCCCACGTCAGCAGTTTAGCTCTGGCCGAGAACTCATTAACGCGGTCAAGACCCGCCGCGAGGAAGCCCAGGCGTTCAAAGCGCTTGCCCAGGACGTAGACGCGGAAATCGCCGGTGGACTCGACCAGTACGACCCGGAACTTATCGACGGTGTGCGTGTGCTCTGGATTGCCCAAGGCACCGCAGCACGCGACGAAACAGCCTTTAGGCATGCGCTTAAGACGGGACACCGTTTGCGCCAGCAAGGCCAACGCCTGACAGACGCAGCAATCATCGACGCCTATGAGCATGCCTACAACGTCGCGCACACACACGGCGGTGCAGGCCGCGACAACGAGATGCCGCCGATGCGCGACCGTCAAACCATGGCTAGGCGTGTGCGCGGGTATGTCACCCAGTCCAAGAGCGAGGCCTACAGCTGCTCTAGCGCACCCGGTAAAGCCACCAGTAGTGAGCGTAAAGCACTAGCCACCATGGGGCGTAGGGGCGGCAAGAAATCAGCAGAGCGCTGGAAAACAGACCCTGAGGGTAAATATGCGCAAGAACAACGAGAAGCTTTAGTAGCAGCAAATAAGCGCCGGTCTGTTCAAGGCCAAAGCACTCGTGGACGCGTTTTGTCTATCTATGCTCAGACTCTTTTTGATACCGGAAGTGCCCCGACCGCACGGCAAATAGCCGAGGAAATTGGATGCGAACGAAGCACTGTAGCTCGGCATATTTCTGCCCTAAAGAAAGCTGGTCTGATACAGCCTTAGGGTGTGAATGCCGTAAGCAATATACGGTTCCCCTGCCGCTAGGCAGTTATATAAAACCTCACTTGAAGAAAACCTTGAGGGAGCAGGGCAGCTTATATGCTTTTAACATGACTTCCTCTGCTCTCCTAGACCGTGCAATGTGAACTAATTACTCTGCATAAGCCAGGCTTTTAGTTCCTCCTCTGCGTGCTTACAACCACCTGGGTAGTTTTCGTTCAGCTCGTCAGCCACGGAGTCAAAGATTTTCTTAGCGATAGCCTCAGCATGGTCAGGTTGAAGCTGCCCTCTTAAATCATTTAAGGGGGCAGAGAGAGTGGCATAAGGGTTTTGTCTCAGCGGCTAGGGACTTTGCTTGAGGTCAGTGGTCGGCCGAAGCAGATTGTGGAGATTGTGCGGCTCGGCTCGAAGCAGGCTCGTATCCGTGAGTCGTACTACATGCCTGGCGACACTAAATATGTCGAGACGAAAGTGCCGCGTGATCGGGTAATCGAGGATGGTGGCGAGGCCTACCGCAGGCAGGGAAAGTCCAAGTGTGCGACGTACCTTGATCTGATGGGGGAGCCGTCTGCGATGGTTAAGGTTGTTCGCGCCTACAGGCGAAAGTCGGTAGTCCGATTCTTCGAGGGCGAGCAGCGCTTCCCGGAGACTGGCGGTTGGGGAAGAGAAGAAGATGTAGAAACCCGCAACCTGCTTTGGGACGCCGGTAAGTCGTGGGGAAAGCGCCCATCGAAACTTGTCGAGCAGGAAGAGAAAGCAGCGGCGCGCGCTAGTTCCGAAGCGACGCCTGCGTTTACCGAACCGAGCAGGGAGGCACCACAGTCTTCGGTCACTGTTTCCTATATGCGTGTTTCTAGCCAGGGGCAACGCCTCGACCGTCAGGCCGAGGAAATCTACCGGGAAGTAGGCACACCGGATAAAGAATTCACGGACAAGGTATCGGCGGCAGGTCACGCTGATCGTCCGGGACTTGATGCTTGCCTGGACTATCTCCGGGCGGGTGATGTTCTCGTTGTGGCAAGTATCGACCGGCTTGCCCGGTCGATGGTGGATCTGCGTCGCATTGTTGATGCGGTTGTCGATAAAAGCGCACAGGTGCGGTTTGTTAAAGAGTCGCTGGTGTTTGGGGCAGGGAGTGATCCGCGCTCTGATCTGATGCTTGGCATCCTTGGCTCGCTGGCTGAATTCGAGCGGGCCATTATTCGTGAGCGCCAGGCGGAGGGGATCGCCGCGGCGAAAAAGCGCGGCGTTTACAAGGGGCGGAAACCCTCCCTGAGCCGCTCGCAGATTGACCAAGCGCGGCAACTTAAAAGCGAGGGTGTTGCCGTGACAGAAATCGCGCGACGGTTAGGTGTGCACCGCTCGACGATCTACCGGGCGTTGGCCGACTAGTCCTTGTTGTCGCGCTCTCGATCTTCTTGGAGCGCCTGCTCCATAAAACCGAGCGTGATTTCCTCGAACGCATCTTTGATAGCGAGACGCTCGTAGTTGGCAGCGACTTGTTCCCAGTGAATCGTTTCGAGATGTGGAAGTGCGGCCCATAGCGCCATGCGGAGATAGGTGCCTCGGCTTCGCCTAGTGCGTGCGGCGAGTGCGTCGAGGCGTTCGGCTAACTCGGGTTCAACGCGAACGGAGATCACCGGCCCGCGTCCCACCCAGTGTTTCTGTTTACGCGTAGCCATGACTTCACTCCTTGCCTGACGTGACTTTCGCGGTAGTCCGTAAACGATGTTTACATAATGGCGTCAGAAGCACAGGGCAGTTTTCGCGTGTGGTCTCCCGCCCTTTTGTAAAACTTGTTTACACATGGTGCCGGGGTGGCGCTGGCGCGAAAGGCTTCGCCTTCCTTGCCCTCTGATTTCTATCGCCTCTACCGCCAACCTCGGACGCCATACCCGCGCCCGAGGTTCCGTGAAGCGATCCCGCATCCCACCGTAACCCTGTCCGTAGACAGAAAAAGTAGATCCTTGGGACGGTCTTTTAGTATTCGACCGGGTCACGCAGGATTGGGCAGGTCATGCAGTGACCACCACCGCGGCCTCGCCCGAGTTCGGAAGAGCCGATCTCGATGACCTCGACACCAGCATCGCGCAAGAGTTTGTTGGTGTGGAGGTTGCGATCGTAGCCAATGACCACACCCGGCTCGAGGGCGACGACGTTATTCGCGTCATCCCACTGCTCGCGCTCGGTGGCATAAGAGTTGCCACCCGTCGGGATAACCTTCAGTTCTTTGAGGTTAAGGGCCTTGGCAACGACGTCGTTCCAGTGATCGGACTCGGCGGTGACATCGAGCTCGCCACTATCACCCGGCCGGACGGTGATCGGTTGAATGGTGTCCACCACGTCTTTGAATACGGTGATCTTGTCCATGTCAAGGAAGCTGAATACAGTGTCGAGGTGCATGGATGCGCGATTCGGTGCCATGCCGGCGACGAGAACACGCTCAGCTGCGCCCTTCTCGAATAGGTTCTTCGACAGCTGGGAGATAGCCTGCCACGAGGAACGCTCGCCCATGCCGACTAGGACAGTGCCGTTACCGACAGGCATGATGTCGCCGCCCTCGAGGGTGGCCAGGCCGTGAGCTTTGTCGGAACCTCCGTACCAAATTTCGAAATCGGCCACAGCGAAGTCTGGGTGGAAACGGTAAATAGCCTCTTCCAACATAGTTTCCTGTTGGCGAGCGGGCCAGAACATCGGGTTCAAAGTGACGCCGCCGAAGATCCAGGCGGATGTGTCGCGGGTGAACTGCGTGTTGGGTAGCGGGTTGGTGAGGAACTGGGAGCCACTGTGGGCTTTCGCAAGCGCCGAGGTGACCGCGCCATCGAAATCGGACGGGATGTCTTGGAAAGCGATACCACCGATGAGAAACTTGGCCAGCTGGATGCTGTCCATCTCGGACAACCAAGCGCGCAGCTCTCCGTCGACACCTGCGCCGACTAGGTTGGCGGACATCTTGCGCTCGAGGATCCACTCGCGAGCCTCGGGTACGGCCACGGTTTCCTCGAGAAGCTTATGAAGTTCGAGGACGTTTACGCCGCGGTCGCGCATCTGCTGCTGGAAGTTGCGGTGGTCTTCGCGGGCCTTCTCCACCCAGAGGACGTCGTCGAACAACAGGGAAGCCGAGTTAGTTGGCGTGAGCCTCTCGTGGGCGAGGCCCGGTTCGCACACCATGACGGTGCGCAGCTTGCCAACCTCAGACCAGGCACCAACGGAGAACTTTTCAGACATTGTTATTCCTTTCAAATGTGGACCGTGCGGGGTGGTTCGGGTTTCGTTCAGGTTCCGCGCGGTAAGAGTGGGTTAGAGCAGGGAGATGGCGCCGTTTGATAGGCCATAGACTGCGTAGGCGGCTCCAAGAACGAGGACTGCCAGGATAATGTACTCGAAGGGTTTGAGGTACGGGCGTTGGCCGTTTTCTTCTTCGCCCAGATGTAGACAATGATGCCGGGCAAATAGAGCAGGGTTGCCAGTGCCAAATTGCCAAGACCTGCCGCGTAGATGAGCCAGAAACCGTAGAGCGTGGCGATGATCGAGACCGTCAGGTCCTTGGCGCGGCCCCGCGCCATGTCACCGGTGTAAGTCTCACCCCGGCTGGTGACGAGAAGGGCGTAGAGCGCCGACAGGAGGTAAGGAACCAGGATCAGTGCTGCCGAGAAAGTGGCCATCACGTAGTACACATTTGAGGACAGCATTGTTGCCAGCAAGACAACCTGGGTCACGATGTTGGTAACTAACAGGGCGTTCGCGGGGGCATCGTTCTCGTTGAGCCGGCCGAAAAAGGATGGCATCGTCCCGTCGGTTCCTGGGATTTGCATTGTCTCACCGCAGAGTAGAATCCAGGCGAGCAGAGCGCCGAGTACCGAGATGATTACGGCAATGCTGACGAACCAGACACCCCAGGGGCCGACGATCTCGGCGAGTACGTCACCCATGGAGGCATCGGGAAGTTCTGCGATTTCTGCGCGCTGCATGATGCCGAGCGACAGCAAATTGACTAGGACAAGCACGGCGAGGACGAATATGAAGCCAACGATTGTGGCGGTACCGACGTCCTTGCGATTACGGGCGCGCTTGGAGTAAATGGAGGCACCCTCGATGCCGATGAAGACCCATACCGTGACGAGCATCATGTTCCTCGTTTGGTCGACGATGCTACCCAGGCCGGACTGCTCTCCCCAGAAGTCGAAGACGAACAGGTCGTAGTGGAACCCAAAAGCGGCGATGGCGATGAAGGCGAAGATCGGGACGATCTTGGCGATAGTGGTAATGGTATTGATCAGCGTCGCGGTCTGTATACCTTTGATGATAAGCAAGTGGTTCAGCCACAGCAGAACCGAAGCGACGATGATGGCGGGCAGAGTGTTTCCACCCTCGAAAATGGGGAGAAATTTGCCAATGGTCGACATCAGCAGCACGAGGTAACCGACGTTGCCGATCAAGGCGGATAGCCAGTAACCCCACGCTGAGTTGAATCCCATGTAATCGCCAAAACCGGCTCGGGCGTAGGCGTATACGCCGTTGTCGAGCTCAGGTTTGCGGTTAGCAAGAAACTGGTAGACGAAGGCGAGACAGATCATGCCGATGCCGGTGATGATCCAGCCGATGATGATCGGGCCAGCGGCGGCAGAGGCCGCAATGTTTTGTGGTAGCGAAAAGACGCCACCGCCAATCATGGACCCTACAACGAGGCCGATCAGGGCGAGCAGGGAGAGCTTGCCGCTGTCGGGACCAGTGTCCCCGGCAGCACCGGGTGAGGCGCCTCCGGTACTCGGGGCATCCACTTTGGATGATGGCATGGGAATCCTTTCCAAGAAGGCTTGCCACTTGCATCGCCCGCTCCACGGATCCATACATCGGCCATCACGCTTTTATGCGTTCGGTGCAAGTTAAATTTTCTGACATCACGAATGCTACATGCACTGAGTGAGTCTCGCACCGCTGTTGTTCTTGGATATCTCTCTAGCTACAGTTTTCGCAGCAATGAGTAAATGCAACCGTAAATATTCACCGAAGTATGAAAGTGAGTGTATATTTTTGGTCTCAATAGTCCGCGCCGACCATGACTGTCGGCTTGGGGGATTGCATTTTATTGAAGTTATCCAATCATTGGGCAACTAAGGTGCGATAGTTCACAGCTCGCCCTGTCGGCAATCTCTTCTACCCGCGTGTGGGGGTGAAGGGGATGCTCCGCGACTGTTTGCATAAGGTGCAACCCCTTCGCGGCTTGGCGAGCCTCTTGGGGTAGGTGAAGGGAGGTGCTTCCGCGACTACCCGAAGCTAGGCTACGTAAAATATTAAGTTCCCTCACTTAAATGCGGAAGGGCGGATGCTAGCATGACGGCATGACCCCTAACCAGTTGAGCAGTTTCGTTTATTCGAGCGCGCAAGATGTCTTTACGCAGCATAACTTGGATAATCTGCTCATTCCGGCGGAACCCGTTATCGAACGTCCGAAAAATCCAGACCACGGGGATTACGCCACCAACCTTGCCCTGCAGCTTGGGAAGCGCACTGGTGTAGCTCCCCGCGATCTCGCGCAGTGGCTGGCGGACTCCCTCAACCATCACCCGGAGATCGCCGAAGCCTCAGTCGCCGGTCCGGGGTTCATCAACATACGTTTGTCTTCTGCGGCGCAGGGTAGTTTGATCAGCGATGTCATCGTTTCCGGTGACTCTTACGGCGATAGTGACACCTATTCTGGTATTACGGTCAATCTTGAGTTCGTCTCTGCAAACCCGACTGGCCCGATTCACATTGGTGGCACCCGCTGGGCCGCAGTGGGCGACTCCCTCGGACGTGTCTTAGAGGCTAACGGCGCTGAAGTCACCCGTGAGTACTACTTCAATGATCACGGTGAGCAGATCGATCGTTTCGCCCGTTCACTACTCGCTGCCGCAAAAGGTGAGCCCACCCCGGAGGATGGTTACGGAGGTGAGTACATAAACGACATCGCTGGTGAGATTCTCGCACACTATCCGAATGCTCTGGGGAAGAGCGACGCGCAGGAGTTCTTCCGTTCTCACGGTGTAGATATGATGTTCGAACACATCAAGAAGTCGTTACACGATTTTGGTACAGACTTCGATGTCTATTTCCACGAGAACTCGTTGTTCGAGTCCGGGGCGGTGGAACGCTCTATTGAAAAGTTGAAACAGAATGGCTACTTCTACGAGCAGGACGGTGCCTGGTGGCTGAAGTCCACCGATTTCGGGGACGATCGCGATCGTGTAGTGATTAAGTCTGATGGTAATGCCGCCTACATCGCCGGGGATATCGCCTACATTGAAGACAAGATTGGCCGTGGCCACGATCTGTGCATTTACATGCTGGGTGCGGATCACCACGGCTACGTTTCTCGCCTGAAGGCCGCCGCCGGTGCGTTAGGTTATGACCCTGACACCATCGAAGTGCTCATTGGCCAGATGGTCAATCTGCTTAAAGATGGTCAGGCTGTGCGCATGTCTAAGCGTGCGGGCACTGTAATTACCCTCGACGATCTCGTTGATGCCGTCGGTGTCGACGGAGCGCGCTACGCTCTTGTCCGCTCGTCCACCGATACCACGCTGGACATTGACATCGCGGTATGGGCATCCAAGTCAAATGGTAACCCGATCTATTATGTCCAGTATGCGTACACGCGCCTGAACTCTCTTAAGGAGAAGGCCGCCAGACTCGGTGTGAGCTTCGAGGGGGCGGACTACTCCCTGCTTAGCACTGAGCTTGATGGCGAGTTGATCCGCACCATCGCCGAGTTTCCGAAGGTGAACAAGGCTGCCGCGGCGTTACGAGAGCCGCACCGCGTAGCTCGTTACTGTGAGGAACTAGCTGGTGTGATCCACCGCTTCTATGCCCACAACCCGATCTTGCCCAAGGCGGGCGGGGAAGAACAGCCGATCCACAAAGCGCGTCTCGGTCTAGTTGAGGCCGCGTGGCTGACTCTGTCTAAGGGGTTGCACCTGTGCGGCGTGAGCGCGCCGGATCATATGTAGGAGATCGGACGCCGATGAACGAAGACATCACACGCCCAATCCGGCACTACCGCATCACGGCGATCCTCAACCGTAAGCGCGTCAACAGTCAGAATCAGCTCATGTCTTTGTTGGAGAAGGAGGGCATCTCGGTCACCCAGGCGACGCTGTCGCGTGACCTCAACGAATTAGGCGCGAAAAAGATGCGTCCACTCGAGGGGCCCGCGTATTACGTGGTCGATGATGTCCACCCAGCTGGGTTGTCAGCCGACCCGGGGCTGCGGGGCCGGCTGCGGCGTCTCTTGAAGACTATTGCTGTGTCGATGGTGGAGACCGATGCCGGTGTCTTTATCCGTACCCCACCGGGGGGCGCTCAGTACCTCGCTTCCGTCATTGACCTGTCGGGGCAGCCAGAAATCCTGGGTTCTATTGCCGGTGACGACACAATCTTGGTTTTTGCGAAGAAGCCATTCACCATCAGTGAGTTGCTCCTGCTGCTCACCGAACTGGCCGGATTTACCAACGGGCAGAACCCTGTGCGCCCAGACGACTTGCTAGACGAAGGGCGCGCGTCTTCCCCCGCCACACCAACCGATAAGTGAAGTGTCCCCTTATGGGCAGCTTCTACAAGGGAGGGGTGGAATCATGCTTCTAGGTCTCGTCAGGGGTGGCTGCTAGCGTTAGTGCTGGTTCACAATCACGCCCCGCCACCTGTGGTGGGGTGTGGGCGTGACTTCCTCGTCGGTGCGCGGTGTGGCCCGCGCGTGACGTGGGCTGTCCCGCGCGCCCTTTTTCAGGCGAGTGGACAACCCTACGACGCAAGGGGAGGTAGACAATGGGTAAGCACTCATTGGATACACCCGGTCGCAAAAGAAAAGACCTTGACGCCACGAAGCTTAAGCGGCTCGATGTGGCAATCAAGATCATAACACTTGCGACCGTAACAGTGAAGCTCATTGCGGTGATGCTTCACGTGGGTCTTTAGGCCCGAGGGTCTCAACCGAGTACCAGTCGGTTGGGGCCCTTTTTATTGTGCAGCCGCAATTCAAAGGTGAACTGTGCTGTCGTATTTTAGGCTAATGCGCGCGCGGGGGTTTCGCAATACTCCCACACTAAGCCCGTAGACCCGTTTCCTACTACAGGCGGAAAGCTGTGCAGCCGCGTACCGTGTGGGAAAAGATAACTTAGTTCATCGCACAAGAATGAATTACGGTGCCGGTGCTCGCTACGAAGAAGCGAGCACCGAGCAGGCAACTGATCACGTAATCAACTTGGTTAATGAACATTGCCAGGACGTTGAATTAAGCCGCCCAGTGCTTACCGTTCCTCCGGCCGATGACACGCGGATAAGCACCGACGAAACAGACGAAATCGATTACAACTCCACCCGTATGATTCTGCTCGATTAAGGCGGCTTTTCTCTCCCTTACACATGTGCGGCAAGCAAACCCCTGCGTCTGACGACTCCGGGGCGGCCGCGTTGCGGCCGGCTTGCCAGGGAGGGCGCTACGCCCCTCCCCGGACCCCTCCGGGTGTGAACGTAACGGTGTTAAAAACCCGTTACGTTCACGGTTACGAGCACCAGGAGCCGAAGGACTGGTGCCACGGTGAGGGGTTTGCCACGTGAACTTTTACACGCGGCCCATCAGGGCCGCTTTTACGTCTCGTGGCGAAGAGCATAAGACTAATCCGACCACCTTCAGGTGGGCGGATTAGTGACAGCGGGTCACCGCTGTCAGTTGTGTCGGCTATGCCGACTGTCACCCCCTCCTCGGAGGGGGTGACACCACAACTCCTTATGCTCTTTTTGCTGATTTTGCTGCTTGCAGCTACATCCGTATTTTTCTAGGCGAAAACATATAGTGACCTGGGGGTTTCAATGCAGCATTGGAGTGGTTTTACTCCAATTTCAATGGATCATATGATCCATTGGCTTAAACCCCCAGGTCACAGAGGTGTTAATACCCTCATTGATTTCAGCGAGTGACGCAATGAGGTTATATGGGCATGTCTTCTTCTCCAGGACCATAAGCACCGCGTTGCCTATCGCGTTCTTGTGCGTAGTACGTGAGGGGGTTTGTGCCGTCGTGAACGAAGTTCACGACGGAGCCGACGAGCCGTAACCACGGTATTCACATTAGTCACACTATGACCTAAGCCACTAAATTTCCACCTAAGAGTTCAGACGGATTTTAATCCTGAAAACGACCCCACACGTTTCCTAACGCGCGCGGTCGGTGGGCTTGTCTGATGGACTGAAAGCCGGTGTCGGTGATGTCATCCTGACTCGTCGCAACGATGCAAAGTTGGTGACCAGCAACGGCGATGTCGTCCGCAATGGTCAACGCTGGGTCGTTGATTCCATCGGGAAAGACGGTTCCATTACAGCCCGACGGTGTGATGATGATTTAGCCACTGTGACACTAAACCGCGACTACCTCGATAAACACACCCAACTGGGCTACGCCGCTACTGGTCATAGTTCCCAAGGCGCGACCGTCGATGTCGCCCGTGTGGTGGCAGGGGTTGACAACCTGGACAAGGCCAGTGTCTATGTGCCGATGACTCGTGGGCGTGAGGGCAACTTCCTCTATATCGCCGAGACCCAGCCAGGGGACACCGAGACCGGCCACGGCCAGGTCAATCAGGTCGCACGGCGTGAGTCTGCCGAATACGCCCGCGACCTGCTGGTGTCCGCAGGAATGCGCGAGCAAGGAGATAAGACACCCCAGGCACTGTTTGGGCAAGCCAAGCAGGACTGGGAGCTGACCAAACTCGTCAACCAGCCTTCCCAAACGGACACCGATAACCCGTTTGTCGGCACCGAAATGGGCGAGTACATGCGCAGCTTTGCCGCTAAACGTGAAGCGCGCTTTGCTGACTTCCATGCCCGCGCCCAGGCCAACAACGCCGACGAGGTGCCCGAACCGGAATCAAGCAACGAGCACAGCGCTACACCGTCCAATGACGCCGTGGAGAGTATCGACGCCGAGATAGAACGGGTAAACAATCAGCTTGAGACACTGCGCGGTGAGTACGACCAGGCTAACCAGCAGGTTAAACAGCTCGGACAGCAGTATTCCAAGCAAGATGCTGTAGTGCGCGAGTTCGAGGACACGAAGAACTCGAGGGGCTTTTTCGGCAGGCTACGCCACGGCAACAATGACCAGGCCCTCCTAGACGAAGCAATCAACGTGCGCGACAAGGTAGCTGCATCCTATGACCAGGCCGTGGATTATCGTGACAGCTTTACTGTTCCGATTCGCCAGCTTGAGACCGAGCTAGACGAACTGCGCTCCCAACGCAGCGACGAGCAGGGGCTACAGAACTCCCTGGACTTCCTCGACTCACTCGGTATTAGTTCCACGGCAGATGAAGCAATGGTGGCCCGTATCCGCCAGCAAGCCGCCGCAGATAGCGACTACGACAACGACCAAGACAACTGGCTCGATGACACCCCGGAGAACGACAGCCCGGAACTGTAGAAAATTTCGCTCGCCCTTGTGGACTCCGGACATATGGTAAACAATGTTTACGATAGGCAGGGGAAGGACTTACGTCAATGGTTCAAGGACCCCACCCCTCCGGGCGCGTGGTATCTGTACGTATGCCAGAGGACATCATTGAACGCCTAGACACACTGTGTGCTCGCACCGGACGCAGTCGTGGTTTCTACCTCAAGATGGCAGTAACAGCGATGCTGCCCCAATTGGAGGAATACCACTGGGAACACGTCGCTGCGGACTTCGAAGAAAAGAGCATTGAAAACGAGTTTTACCGAATCATGCTTGCTGGACTTTCTGCCGAGTCTGACGATAAAGAAAACTAAAAGCGCTATCTTCCTGCGATTTTACCTCTACAGATACCTGTAAAAATGTATTACTGTAAACCTGTAAAGCAGTATTTACTTAAACCTGTAAAGTGGTAGGGGCAATGATTTATCCACCTAGGAGAAGCCATGATCATTACCGCCATTAACGCCAAAGGTGGCGTTGGCAAGACCACCACAACGATGTTTCTTGCCACGGTTTTCGCCCACCGAGGAAAGACCGTGACCGTGACAGACCTAGACCGGCAGGGCTCGGCACTGGAATGGTCTGAGCGCGCAGAGGATGGAGGAAACCCCTTGCCGTTTGAGGTAGAACTCTCCATCCCCAAGCGCGTCGATAGGCAAGCAGCGCTCGTCGGAGACGATGAGTTCATGTTCATCGACGTGCCGCCAGGAGACGAGAACGCTATCGAATCAGCAATCGCAGTCAGCGACTTCATCATTCTTCCGACCCGTTCTGCTGCAGCCGACCTCTCCCGAGTATGGGAGCTGCGCGACGCAGTCAACGGAACACCACATGCAGTCTTACTGACGTTCGCCAGGAAAGGCACCAGCGCCCTTGACGCGGCACGAGAAGCGCTCGATGAAGAACACATGCCGCACTTTAAAACCGAAATCCCGCTACGCGAAGATATGCACCTAGCGTTCGGATACTGCCCAGGCCCCGACATGCACGGCTACGACCACGTCGCCGACGAACTCATGGAGATGATGAAATGAGCACCAGCAAAGAACGCGCCAGGGCGCAGCAAGGCCCGCGAACCTCGACAAAGAAAACCGCGAAGCTAACCCCAGCAGTAGAGAAGAAAACAGTGCGAAGCGCATTCCACCAACCCACAGGCCGCGACTACGTCAAGAAGATGACCATTGAAATCGACCGCGACCTTCACGCAGAACTCAAAGTCATCGCCGCCCAAAAAGGTGTGACCATCCGCGAGATTGTCAGCACCTACCTCGAAGAATACGTCCACAACAATAAATAAAGGTTTACAGCAATACAGGAATACAGGTTTATGGCACCTGTATTCCTGTATTGATGTATCCCTGTTGCTCTGGATAATTCGCCACCGTATGCGTAAATTTGCGCACGCGTGAGGGTAAATCAGCGCAGTCTGAACTGGGAAAAGTCCGCGTATTGGTAAATATGCGCAGACAGCCCTGTGCAGCTGAAACGCGGTTACGTATGTCTTGCCATATGTCTAGCCATACGTAACCGCAGGTAAAAGGTATATTTTTCGCGTGTCATGGCTAGTAAATAACACCGGTGTCATTTAGAGTCGGTGAAAGACAGTGAAAAACGAAGAAAGCCACCGGGCGGCAACCCGATGACTTTCGCTTATCACCCAGCACATCTCTGGGAGAAAGCACAGCC